>NZ_UFYA01000003.1 GCF_900447215.1 Dermatophilus congolensis | reverse complement strand
CAGCTCTTTGGGAAGCTAAGAAACAACTCGCTCTGCACAGTGCTCTTACAGCCTACCGGGAACATTCTTCCAAAGGCCTGTGAAACGCAGTTTCTTTGCAGGCCTGATCTGGCTGAAGTAGGACTTCTGCTCTGGGTGTGCTACTTTGCCCTAGAGCTGAAAGGCACAACGTGCAGGCTTCTTTCCAAAGGGCGAGTTGGGCCCCACAGCATCTTGCTTCCAGCTCTTTGGGAAGCTAAGAAACAACTCGCTCTGCACAGTGCTCTTACAGCCTACCGGGAACATCTCTTCCAAAGGCCTGTGAAACGCAGTTTCTTTGCAGGCCTGATCTGGCTGAAGTAGGACTTCTGCTCTGGGTGTGCTACTTTGCCCTAGAGCTGAAAGGCACAACGTGCAGGCTTCTTTCCAAAGGGCGAGTTGGGCCCCACAGCATCTTGCTTCCAGCTCTTTGGGAAGCTAAGAAACAACTCGCTCTGCACAGTGCTCTTACAGCCTACGGGAACATCTCTTCCAAAGGCCTGTGAAACGCAGTTTCTTTGCAGGCCTGATCTGGCTGAAGTAGGACTTCTGCTCTGGGTGTGCTACTTTGCCCTAGAGCTGAAAGGCACAACGTGCAGGCTTCTTTCCAAAGGGCGAGTTGGGCCCCACAGCATCTTGCTTCCAGCTCTTTGGGAAGCTAAGAAACAACTCGCTCTGCACAGTGCTCTTACAGCCTACGGGAACATCTCTTCCAAAGGCCTGTGAAACGCAGTTTCTTTGCAGGCCTGATCTGGCTGAAGTAGGACTTCTGCTCTGGGTGTGCTACTTTGCCCTAGAGCTGAAAGGCACAACGTGCAGGCTTCTTTCCAAAGGGCGAGTTGGGCCCCACAGCATCTTGCTTCCAGCTCTTTGGGAAGCTAAGAAACAACTCGCTCTGCACAGTGCTCTTACAGCCTACCGGGAACATCTCTTCCAAAGGCCTGTGAAACGCAGTTTCTTTGCAGGCCTGATCTGGCTGAAGTAGGACTTCTGCTCTGGGTGTGCTACTTTGCCCTAGAGCTGAAAGGCACAACGTGCAGGCTTCTTTCCAAAGGGCGAGTTGGGCCCCACAGCATCTTGCTTCCAGCTCTTTGGGAAGCTAAGAAACAACTCGCTCTGCACAGTGCTCTTACAGCCTACCGGGAACATCTCTTCCAAAGGCCTGTGAAACGCAGTTTCTTTGCAGGCCTGATCTGGCTGAAGTAGGACTTCTGCTCTGGGTGTGCTACTTTGCCCTAGAGCTGAAAGGCACAACGTGCAGGCTTCTTTCCAAAGGGCGAGTTGGGCCCCACAGCATCTTGCTTCCAGCTCTTTGGGAAGCTAAGAAACAACTCGCTCTGCACAGTGCTCTTACAGCCTACCGGGAACATCTCTTCCAAAGGCCTGTGAAACGCAGTTTCTTTGCAGGCCTGATCTGGCTGAAGTAGGACTTCTGCTCTGGGTGTGCTACTTGCCCTAGAGCTGAAAGGCACAACGTGCAGGCTTCTTTCCAAAGGGCGAGTTGGGCCCCACAGCATCTTGCTTCCAGCTCTTTGGGAAGCTAAGAAACAACTCGCTCTGCACAGTGCTCTTACAGCCTACCGGGAACATCTCTTCCAAAGGCCTGTGAAACGCAGTTTCTTTGCAGGCCTGATCTGGCTGAAGTAGACTTCTGCTCTGGGTGTGCTACTTTGCCCTAGAGCTGAAAGGCACAACGTGCAGGCTTCTTTCCAAAGGGCGAGTTGGGCCCCACAGCATCTTGCTTCCAGCTCTTTGGGAAGCTAAGAAACAACTCGCTCTGCACAGTGCTCTTACAGCCTACCGGGAACATCTCTTCCAAAGGCCTGTGAAACGCAGTTTCTTTGCAGGCCTGATCTGGCTGAAGTAGGACTTCTGCTCTGGGTGTGCTACTTTGCCCTAGAGCTGAAAGGCACAACGTGCAGGCTTCTTTCCAAAGGGCGAGTTGGGCCCCACAGCATCTTGCTTCCAGCTCTTTGGGAAGCTAAGAAACAACTCGCTCTGCACAGTGCTCTTACAGCCTACGGGAACATCTCTTCCAAAGGCCTGTGAAACGCAGTTTCTTTGCAGGCCTGATCTGGCTGAAGTAGGACTTCTGCTCTGGGTGTGCTACTTTGCCCTAGAGCTGAAAGGCACAACGTGCAGGCTTCTTTCCAAAGGGCGAGTTGGGCCCCACAGCATCTTGCTTCCAGCTCTTTGGGAAGCTAAGAAACAACTCGCTCTGCACAGTGCTCTTACAGCCTACCGGGAACATCTCTTCCAAAGGCCTGTGAAACGCAGTTTCTTTGCAGGCCTGATCTGGCTGAAGTAGGACTTCTGCTCTGGGTGTGCTACTTTGCCCTAGAGCTGAAAGGCACAACGTGCAGGCTTCTTTCCAAAGGGCGAGTTGGGCCCCACAGCATCTTGCTTCCAGCTCTTTGGGAAGCTAAGAAACAACTCGCTCTGCACAGTGCTCTTACAGCCTAGTGGGAACATCTCTTCCAAAGGCCTGTGAAACGCAGTTTCTTTGCAGGCCTGATCTGGCTGAAGTAGGACTTCTGCTCTGGGTGTGCTACTTTGCCCTAGAGCTGAAAGGCACAACGTGCAGGCTTCTTTCCAAAGGGCGAGTTGGGCCCCACAGCATCTTGCTTCCAGCTCTTTGGGAAGCTAAGAAACAACTCGCTCTGCACAGTGCTCTTACAGCCTACGGGAACATCTCTTCCAAAGGCCTGTGAAACGCAGTTTCTTTGCAGGCCTGATCTGGCTGAAGTAGGACTTCTGCTCTGGGTGTGCTACTTTGCCCTAGAGCTGAAAGGCACAACGTGCAGGCTTCTTTCCAAAGGGCGAGTTGGGCCCCACAGCATCTTGCTTCCAGCTCTTTGGGAAGCTAAGAAACAACTCGCTCTGCACAGTGCTCTTACAGCCTACGGGAACATCTCTTCCAAAGGCCTGTGAAACGCAGTTTCTTTGCAGGCCTGATCTGGCTGAAGTAGGACTTCTGCTCTGGGTGTGCTACTTTGCCCTAGAGCTGAAAGGCACAACGTGCAGGCTTCTTTCCAAAGGGCGAGTTGGGCCCCACAGCATCTTGCTTCCAGCTCTTTGGGAAGCTAAGAAACAACTCGCTCTGCACAGTGCTCTTACAGCCTACCGGGAACATCTCTTCCAAAGGCCTGTGAAACGCAGTTTCTTTGCAGGCCTGATCTGGCTGAAGTAGGACTTCTGCTCTGGGTGTGCTACTTTGCCCTAGAGCTGAAAGGCACAACGTGCAGGCTTCTTTCCAAAGGGCGAGTTGGGCCCCACAGCATCTTGCTTCCAGCTCTTTGGGAAGCTAAGAAACAACTCGCTCTGCACAGTGCTCTTACAGCCTACGGGAACATCTCTTCCAAAGGCCTGTGAAACGCAGTTTCTTTGCAGGCCTGATCTGGCTGAAGTAGGACTTCTGCTCTGGGTGTGCTACATTGCCCTAGAGCTGAAAGGCACAACGTGCAGGCTTCTTTCCAAAGGGCGAGTTGGGCCCCACAGCATCTTGCTTCCAGCTCTTTGGGAAGCTAAGAAACAACTCGCTCTGCACAGTGCTCTTACAGCCTACCGGGAACATCTCTTCCAAAGGCCTGTGAAACGCAGTTTCTTTGCAGGCCTGATCTGGCTGAAGTAGGACTTCTGCTCTGGGTGTGCTACATTGCCCTAGAGCTGAAAGGCACAACGTGCAGGCTTCTTTCCAAAGGGCGAGTTGGGCCCCACAGCATCTTGCTTCCAGCTCTTTGGGAAGCTAAGAAACAACTCGCTCTGCACAGTGCTCTTACAGCCTACCGGGAACATCTCTTCCAAAGGCCTGTGAAACGCAGTTTCTTTGCAGGCCTGATCTGGCTGAAGTAGGACTTCTGCTCTGGGTGTGCTACTTGCCCTAGAGCTGAAAGGCACAACGTGCAGGCTTCTTTCCAAAGGGCGAGTTGGGCCCCACAGCATCTTGCTTCCAGCTCTTTGGGAAGCTAAGAAACAACTCGCTCTGCACAGTGCTCTTACAGCCTACGGGAACATCTCTTCCAAAGGCCTGTGAAACGCAGTTTCTTTGCAGGCCTGATCTGGCTGAAGTAGGACTTCTGCTCTGGGTGTGCTACTTGCCCTAGAGCTGAAAGGCACAACGTGCAGGCTTCTTTCCAAAGGGCGAGTTGGGCCCCACAGCATCTTGCTTCCAGCTCTTTGGGAAGCTAAGAAACAACTCGCTCTGCACAGTGCTCTTACAGCCTACCGGGAACATCTCTTCCAAAGGCCTGTGAAACGCAGTTTCTTTGCAGGCCTGATCTGGCTGAAGTAGGACTTCTGCTCTGGGTGTGCTACTTTGCCCTAGAGCTGAAAGGCACAACGTGCAGGCTTCTTTCCAAAGGGCGAGTTGGGCCCCACAGCATCTTGCTTCCAGCTCTTTGGGAAGCTAAGAAACAACTCGCTCTGCACAGTGCTCTTACAGCCTACCGGGAACATCTCTTCCAAAGGCCTGTGAAACGCAGTTTCTTTGCAGGCCTGATCTGGCTGAAGTAGGACTTCTGCTCTGGGTGTGCTACTTTGCCCTAGAGCTGAAAGGCACAACGTGCAGGCTTCTTTCCAAAGGGCGAGTTGGGCCCCACAGCATCTTGCTTCCAGCTCTTTGGGAAGCTAAGAAACAACTCGCTCTGCACAGTGCTCTTACAGCCTACCGGGAACATCTCTTCCAAAGGCCTGTGAAACGCAGTTTCTTTGCAGGCCTGATCTGGCTGAAGTAGGACTTCTGCTCTGGGTGTGCTACTTTGCCCTAGAGCTGAAAGGCACAACGTGCAGGCTTCTTTCCAAAGGGCGAGTTGGGCCCCACAGCATCTTGCTTCCAGCTCTTTGGGAAGCTAAGAAACAACTCGCTCTGCACAGTGCTCTTACAGCCTACCGGGAACATCTCTTCCAAAGGCCTGTGAAACGCAGTTTCTTTGCAGGCCTGATCTGGCTGAAGTAGGACTTCTGCTCTGGGTGTGCTACTTGCCCTAGAGCTGAAAGGCACAACGTGCAGGCTTCTTTCCAAAGGGCGAGTTGGGCCCCACAGCATCTTGCTTCCAGCTCTTTGGGAAGCTAAGAAACAACTCGCTCTGCACAGTGCTCTTACAGCCTACCGGGAACATCTCTTCCAAAGGCCTGTGAAACGCAGTTTCTTTGCAGGCCTGATCTGGCTGAAGTAGGACTTCTGCTCTGGGTGTGCTACTTTGCCCTAGAGCTGAAAGGCACAACGTGCAGGCTTCTTTCCAAAGGGCGAGTTGGGCCCCACAGCATCTTGCTTCCAGCTCTTTGGGAAGCTAAGAAACAACTCGCTCTGCACAGTGCTCTTACAGCCTACCGGGAACATCTCTTCCAAAGGCCTGTGAAACGCAGTTTCTTTGCAGGCCTGATCTGGCTGAAGTAGGACTTCTGCTCTGGGTGTGCTACTTGCCCTAGAGCTGAAAGGCACAACGTGCAGGCTTCTTTCCAAAGGGCGAGTTGGGCCCCACAGCATCTTGCTTCCAGCTCTTTGGGAAGCTAAGAAACAACTCGCTCTGCACAGTGCTCTTACAGCCTACCGGGAACATCTCTTCCAAAGGCCTGTGAAACGCAGTTTCTTTGCAGGCCTGATCTGGCTGAAGTAGGACTTCTGCTCTGGGTGTGCTACATTGCCCTAGAGCTGAAAGGCACAACGTGCAGGCTTCTTTCCAAAGGGCGAGTTGGGCCCACAGCATCTTGCTTCCAGCTCTTTGGGAAGCTAAGAAACAACTCGCTCTGCACAGTGCTCTTACAGCCTACCGGGAACATCTCTTCCAAAGGCCTGTGAAACGCAGTTTCTTGCAGGCCTATCTGGCTGAAGTAGGACTTCTGCTCTGGGTGTGCTACTTTGCCCTAGAGCTGAAAGGCACAA
>NZ_UFYA01000002.1 GCF_900447215.1 Dermatophilus congolensis | reverse complement strand
TGATTCCGGTCTGTCCGGTAGGTGGTTCCGGCGTGCACGGCACGTGGTTCTGGTACGTCTCAGAGGTGGTTGCGTATGCCCAACAGGTGATTCCGGACTGTCCGCCACGTGTTCTGGCACGTCTGAGAGGTGGTTCCGGCATGCCCGGCAGGTGATCGGAGAGTCCTACAAGTGGTTCTGGCATACCCGCAGGTGTTTTGAGTGTCCGGCAGGTGTTCCGTTGTGCTCGGCAGGTGGTTCAGGCATGGCGTCACGTGGTTCCAGTCTGTCCAGGACGTGTTTCCAGCTTCTCCGGCAGGTGGTTCTGGTACGTCTGAGAGGTGGTTCCGCCATGGCTGGCAGGTGATCCGGACGTCCCCCAGGTGGTTCTGGCATAGCCAGCAGTTGATATTGGCCTGTCTGGCAGGTGGTTCCAGCGAGTCGAACAGGTGGCTCCGGCGTTCTTGGCAGGTGGTTCCGGTCTGTCCGGTAGGTGTTTCCGGCGTGTCTGGCACGTGCTTCCGGCACGTCTGAGAGGTGGTTCCGGCATGCGCGGCAGGTGATTCCGGAGTGTCCGCCAGGTGGTTCTGGCATACCCGGCAGGTGATTTTGGCGTGTCCGGCAGGTGTTTCTGGCGAGTCGAGCAGGTGGCTCCGGCATGCTCGGCAGGTGCTTCCGGCGTCTCCGGCACTTGGTTCTGGTGTGTCTGAGAGCTGGTTCCGGCATGTCCGGCAGATGATTCCGGAGTGTCCGCCAAGTGGTTCTGGCATACCCAGCAGGTGATTTTGGCGTGTCAGGGAGGTGGTACCGGTGAGTCGAGCAGGTGGTTCCGGCGTGCTCAGCAGGTGGTTCAGGCGGTTCTGGCAGGTGGTATCCGTCTGTTCGGGGTGTGGTTCCAGCATCTCATGAACACGTTTCTGGCACGTCTGAGATGTGGTTCCAGCCGGCCCGACAGGTGTTTCCGCAGTGTCCGCCAAGCGGTTCTGGCGTAGTTGGCAGGTGATTTTGGCATGACTGGCAGGTGGTTCCAGCAAGCCTGGCAGGTGATTCCAAAGTGTTCCCCAACTGGTTGTGGCGTAGCCGGCAGGTGATTTTTGCGTGATCGGCAGGTGGTTCTGGCGAGTCGAGCAGGTGGTTCCGGCGTGCTCGGCTGGTGCTTCCGGGGTCATTGGCACGGGGTTCTGGCATGTCTGAGAGGTGGTTCCTGCATGCCCGGCAAGTGATTCCGGAGTGTTCGCCAAGTGGTTCTGGCATAGTCGGCAGGTGATTTTGGCATGTCCGGCAGGTGGTTCAGGCGAGTTGAGCAGGTGGTTCCAACGTGCTTGGCAGGTGCTTCCGGCGTCTCCGGCACGTGTTTCTGGCACATCTGACAGGTGGTTCCGGCATGCCCGAAAGGTGATTCCGGTCTGTCCGGTAGGTGGTTCCAGCCTGCACGGCATGTGGTTCTGGTACGTCTCAGAGGTGGTTGCGCATGCCCAACAGGTGATTCCGGACTGTCCGCCACATGGTTCTGGCACGTCTGAGAGGTGGTTCCGGCATGCCCGGCAGGTCATCCCAGAGAGTCCTCCAAGTGGTTCTGGCATAACACGCAGGTGATTTTGGCGTGTCTGGCAGGTTGTTCCGTTGTGCTTGGCAGGTGGTTCAGGCTTGGCCGGCAGGTGGTTCCAGACTGTCCAGGACGTGTTTCCAGCTTCTCCGGCAGGTGGTTCTGGTACGTCTGAGAGGTGGTTCCGCCATGGCTGGCAGGTGATTCCGGACCGTCCCCCAGGTGGTTCTGGCATAGCCAGCAGTTGATATTGGCCTGTCCGGCAGGTGGTTCCAGCGAGTCGAACAGGTGGCTCCGGCGTGCTCGGCAGGTGGTTCCGGTCTGTCCGGTAGGTGATTCCGGCGTGTCCGGCACGTGCTTCCGGCACGTCTGAGAGGTGGTTCCGGCATGCGCGACAGGTGGTTTCGGAGTGTCCGCCAGGTGGTTCTGGCGTACCCGGCAGGTGATTTTGGCGTGTCCGGCAGGTGTTTCTGGCGAGTCGAGCAGGTGGCTCCGGCATGCTCGGCAGGTGCTTCCGGCGTCTCCGGCACGTGGTTCTGGTGTGTCTGAGAGCTGGTTCCGGCATGTCCGGCAGATGATTCCGGAGTGTCCGCCAAGTGGTTCTGGCATACCCGGCTGGTGATTTGGGCATGTCAGGTAGGTGGTTCCGGCGAGTCGAGCAGGTGGCTCCGGCGTGCTCGGCAGGTTGTTCAGACGGGTCTGGCAGGTGTTTTCCGTCTGTTCGGGGTGTGGTTCCAGCATCTCATGCACATGGTTCTGGCACGTCTGAGATGTGGTTCCGGCCGGCCCGACAGGTGTTTCCACAGTGTCCGCCAAGTGGTACTGGCGTAGTTGGCAGGTGATTTTGGCATGACCGGCAGGTGGTTCCAGCAAGCCCGGCAGGTGATTCCGAAGTGTTCCCCAACTGGTTGTGGCGTAGCCGGCAGGTGATTTTTGCGTGTCCGGCAGGTGGTTCTGGCGAGTCGAGCAGGTGGTTCCGGCGTGCTCGGCAGGTGCTTCCGGGGTCATTGGCACGTGGTTCTGGCATATCTGAGAGGTGGTTCCGGCATGCCCGGCAGGTGATTCCGGAGTGTTCGCCAAGTGTTTCCGGCGTAGCCGGCAGGTGATTTTGCATGTCCAGCGGTCGTTCCGGCGGGTCGAGCCGGTGGTTCCGGCGTGTCCGGCAGGTGGTTCCGGTCTGTCCGGCAGGTGGTTCTGTGGTGTCCGGCACGAGGTTCAGTCTGAGAGGCTGTGCCGGCATGCCCCTCACGTGATTCCGGCTTGTCCCCGAAGTGGTGCTGGTGTAGCGGGCAGGTGATTTTGGCGTGTCCGGCAGGTGGTTCAGGCGAGTTGAGCAGGTGGTTGCGACGTGCTCGGCAGGTGCTTCCGGCGTCTCCGGCACGTGTTTCTGGCACATCTGACTGGTGGTTCCGGCATGCCCAAAAGTTGATTCCGGTCTGTCCGGTAGGTGGTTCCGGCGTGCACGGCACGTGGTTCTGGTACGTCTCAGAGGTGGTTGCGTATGCCCAACAGGTGATTCCGGACTGTCCGCCACGTGCTTCTGGCACGTCTGAGAGGTGGTTCCAACATGCCCGGCAGGTCATTTCGGAGAGTCGTCCAAGTGGTTCTGGCGTAGCCCGCAGGTGATTTTGGCGTGTCCGGCAGGTGGTTCCGCCGTGCTCGGCAGGTGGTTCAGGCATGGCCGTCACGTGGTTCCAGTCTGTCCAGGACGTGTTTCCAGCTTCTCCGGCAGGTGGTTCTGGTACGTCTGAGAGGTGGTTCCGCCATGGCTGGCAGGTGATCCCGGACTGTCCCCCAGGTGGTTCTGGCATAGCCAGCAGTTGATATTGGCCTGTCCGGCAGGTGGTTCCAGCGAGTCGAACAGGTGGCTCCGGCGTTCTTGGCAGGTGGTTCCGGTCTGTCCGGTAGGTGTTTCCGGCGTGTCTGGCACGTGCTTCCGGCACGTCTGAGAGGTGGTTCCGGCATGCGCGGCAGGTGATTCCGTAGTGTCCGCCAGGTGGTTCTGGCTACCCGGCAGGTGATTTTGGCGTGTCCGGCAGGTGTTTCTGGCGAGTCGAGCAGGTGGCTCCGGCATGCTCGGCAGGTGCTTCCGGCGTCTCCGGCACTTGGTTCTGGTGTGTCTGAGAGCTGGTTCCGGCATGTCCGGCAGATGATTCCGGAGTGTCCGCCAAGTGGTTCTGGCATACCCAGCAGGTGATTTTGGCGTGTCAGGGAGGTGGTACCGGTGAGTCGAGCAGGTGGTTCCGGCGTGCTCAGCAGGTGGTTCAGGCGGTTCTGGCAGGTGGTATCCGTCTGTTCGGGGTGTGGTTCCAGCATCTCATGAACACGTTTCTGGCACGTCTGAGATGTGGTTCCAGCCGGCCCGACAGGTGTTTCCGCAGTGTCCGCCAAGCGGTTCTGGCGTAGTTGGCAGGTGATTTTGGCATGACTGGCAGGTGGTTCCAGCAAGCCTGGCAGGTGATTCCAAAGTGTTCACCAACTGGTTGTGGCGTAGCCGGCAGGTGATTTTTGCGTGATCGGCAGGTGGTTCTGGCGAGTCGAGCAGGTGGTTCCGGCGTGCTCGGCTGGTGCTTCCGGGGTCATTGGCACGGGGTTCTGGCATGTCTGAGAGGTGGTTCCTGCATGCCCGGCAAGTGATTCCGGAGTGTTCGCCAAGTGGTTCTGGCATAGTCGGCAGGTGATTTTGGCATGTCCGGCAGGTGGTTCAGGCGAGTTGAGCAGGTGGTTCCAACGTGCTTGGCAGGTGCTTCCGGCGTCTCCGGCACGTGTTTCTGGCACATCTGACAGGTGGTTCCGGCATGCCCGAAAGGTGATTCCGGTCTGTCCGGTAGGTGGTTCCAGCCTGCACGGCATGTGGTTCTGGTACGTCTCAGAGGTGGTTGCGCATGCCCAACAGGTGATTCCGGACTGTCCGCCACATGGTTCTGGCACGTCTGAGAGGTGGTTCCGGCATGCCCGGCAGGTCATCCCAGAGAGTCCTCCAAGTGGTTCTGGCATAACACGCAGGTGATTTTGGCGTGTCTGGCAGGTTGTTCCGTTGTGCTTGGCAGGTGGTTCAGGCTTGGCCGGCAGGTGGTTCCAGACTGTCCAGGACGTGTTTCCAGCTTCTCCGGCAGGTGGTTCTGGTACGTCTGAGAGGTGGTTCCGCCATGGCTGGCAGGTGATTCCGGACCGTCCCCCAGGTGGTTCTGGCATAGCCAGCAGTTGATATTGGCCTGTCCGGCAGGTGGTTCCAGCGAGTCGAACAGGTGGCTCCGGCGTGCTCGGCAGGTGGTTCCGGTCTGTCCGGTAGGTGATTCCGGCGTGTCCGGCACGTGCTTCCGGCACGTCTGAGAGGTGGTTCCGGCATGCGCGACAGGTGATTTCGGAGTGTCCGCCAGGTGGTTCTGGCGTACCCGGCAGGTGATTTTGGCGTGTCCGGCAGGTGTTTCTGGCGAGTCGAGCAGGTGGCTCCGGCATGCTCGGCAGGTGCTTCCGGCGTCTCCGGCACGTGGTTCTGGTGTGTCTGAGAGCTGGTTCCGGCATGTCCGGCAGATGATTCCGGAGTGTCCGCCAAGTGGTTCTGGCATACCCGGCTGGTGATTTGGGCATGTCAGGTAGGTGGTTCCGGCGAGTCGAGCAGGTGGCTCCGGCGTGCTCGGCAGGTTGTTCAGACGGGTCTGGCAGGTGTTTTCCGTCTGTTCGGGGTGTGGTTCCAGCATCTCATGCACATGGTTCTGGCACGTCTGAGATGTGGTTCCGGCCGGCCCGACAGGTGTTTCCACAGTGTCCGCCAAGTGGTACTGGCGTAGTTGGCAGGTGATTTTGGCATGACCGGCAGGTGGTTCCAGCAAGCCCGGCAGGTGATTCCGAAGTGTTCCCCAACTGGTTGTGGCGTAGCCGGCAGGTGATTTTTGCGTGTCCGGCAGGTGGTTCTGGCGAGTCGAGCAGGTGGTTCCGGCGTGCTCGGCAGGTGCTTCCGGGGTCATTGGCACGTGGTTCTGGCATATCTGAGAGGTGGTTCCGGCATGCCCGGCAGGTGATTCCGGAGTGTTCGCCAAGTGTTTCCGGCGTAGCCGGCAGGTGATTTTGCATGTCCAGCGGTCGTTCCGGCGGGTCGAGCCGGTGGTTCCGGCGTGTCCGGCAGGTGGTTCCGGTCTGTCCGGCAGGTGGTTCTGTGGTGTCCGGCACGAGGTTCAGTCTGAGAGGCTGTGCCGGCATGCCCCTCACGTGATTCCGGCTTGTCCCCGAAGTGGTGCTGGTGTAGCGGGCAGGTGATTTTGGCGTGTCCGGCAGGTGGTTCAGGCGAGTTGAGCAGGTGGTTGCGACGTGCTCGGCAGGTGCTTCCGGCGTCTCCGGCACGTGTTTCTGGCACATCTGACTGGTGGTTCCGGCATGCCCAAAAGTTGATTCCGGTCTGTCCGGTAGGTGGTTCCGGCGTGCACGGCACGTGGTTCTGGTACGTCTCAGAGGTGGTTGCGTATGCCCAACAGGTGATTCCGGACTGTCCGCCACGTGCTTCTGGCACGTCTGAGAGGTGGTTCCAACATGCCCGGCAGGTCATTTCGGAGAGTCGTCCAAGTGGTTCTGGCGTAGCCCGCAGGTGATTTTGGCGTGTCCGCAGGTGTTCCCGTGTCGGCAGGTGGTTCAGGCATGGCCGTCACGTGGTTCCAGTCTGTCCAGGACGTGTTTCCAGCTTCTCCGGCGTGGTTCTTGGTACGTCTGAGAGGTGGTTCCGCCATGGCTGGCAGGTGATCCCGGACTGTCCCCCAGGTGGTTCTGGCATAGCCAGCAGTTGATATTGGCCTGTCCGGCAGGTGGTTCCAGCGAGTCGAACAGGTGGCTCCGGCGTTCTTGGCAGGTGTTTCCGGTCTGTCCGGTAGGTGTTTTCCGGCGTGTCTGGCACGTGCTTCCGGCACGTCTGAGAGGTGGTTCCGGC